>NZ_JBEXCY010000002.1:0-37900 GCF_040605515.1 Dactylosporangium sp. NPDC005572
CCGGTCGAGGCTTCGGCGTGAACGGTTTTGACAGAGCGTGCGGGCGGCAGCGTGGCGTGCGCCGCACGGCGCCGCGTGCGCCCGATTACCGCGTGGCGTCGCCTGCGCCTGATCGCCGCGTGGCGTCGCCTGCGCCTGATCGCCGCACCGCCGGCTCGCCTCACCGCAAGCCCGCCTCTCCGCGGGCTCGCTTCACCGCGCGGCCCGCTTCACCGCCGATCCGCCTCACCGCGCGGATCTTGGAACTGCGGTCCCGGATTTATCCGATAAATGCGACAAATCCGGGACCACAACTCCAAGATCGCGGGGTAGTGGGCGCGAGGGCGGGCGGCGGGGTGCGGCGGCCGGGGGAGTGGCGGCAAAGCGGTCGCTGGGCGGAGCCAGGAAGCCGCGCGGGGCCGCTGTGGGCGCGCGCCGACCCGGGCTCATGATCGATGGCGAGTTCTGGTCGCCATGACAGCCGGATCGTGCCATCGATCATGAGACGGCACAGTGCAGGGGAAACAGCGAGCGCGGTGAAGGTCGCGGGGGCATCGGTTGGTGCCGTCGTTCGGCGTGTGCGGGCCGGCGGGCGTGGGCAGGCTCGTGCGGACCCGGGTGAGGCGGGCCGGGCATGGGTCGAGCGGAGGCGGGCGTCAGCGCGGGCGTGGGGTATGGGCGTACGCGGGGCGGGCTGAGGTGTGGGCATGGGTGGGCGTGGAGGAGGCGGGCGTGGGCTGAGGCGCTGGCGGGCGGAAGCGTGGGCGGCGGGCGGCAGCGCGTGGGTGTGGGCGGGCGGAGGTGGGCGGGTGTCAGCGTGGGCGTGGGGACGTGGGCAGGGCGTGTGCGGGCGTCAGCGTGGGTGGGCAGAGGTGCGGGCGGGCGGAAGCGTGGGCAGGGGTGTGGGCTTCAGTGGGGGTGGGCTGGGTATCCGTGAAGGCCGGCGTTCGTGGGGGCGGAGCGTGGCGGTGGGCGGGTTGGTGATCGTGGGGGCAGAATGCCGGGGTGCCTGTCGTACCGATCTCTGACCCCTCCGACGAGCGGATCGCCGACTACCGTGCGCTCACCGACGTTGAGCTGCGGACCCGGTGGGAGCCGCCCAACGGGCTGTTCATCGCCGAAGGGGAGCTCGTGGTGCGGCGGGCGGTGCGGGCCGGGTACCGGCTGCGGTCGCTGCTCATGGACGAGAAGCGGATCGCGCAGGTCGAGGACCTGGTCGACGACGCGCCGCTGTACGCCGGGGACCAGAGCGTGCTCGAGGCCATCACCGGCTTCCACGTGCACCGCGGGGTGCTGGCCAGCTTCCACCGCCGCCCGCTGCAGACCGTCGCCGACGTGCTCGGCAACGCCCGGCGGGTCGCCGTCCTGGAGGGCATGAACTCGCACACCAACCTCGGCGCGGTGTTCCGCAGCGTCGCGGCGCTCGGGGTCGACGGCGTGCTGCTCTCGCCGACGTGCGCGGATCCGCTGTACCGCCGCAGCGTCCGGGTCAGCATGGGCGAGGTGTTCGCCATCCCGTATGCGCGGCTGGAGCCGTGGCCGTCCGCGCTCGACACCGTGCGGGACGCCGGGTTCACCGTGCTGGCCATGACGCCCGCGCCCGACGCGGTGCCCCTGCAGCGCCTGACGCCGCAGCAGCGCCGGCGGCCGGCGCTGCTGCTCGGCGCCGAGGGGCCCGGCCTGACGCGCGAGGCGTTCGCCGCCAGCGACCTGCGCGTGGTCATCCCGATGCGCCGCGGCGTCGACTCGCTGAACGTCGCCACCGCCGCCGCCGTGGCGTTCTGGGAGCTCTCGCGCGAGGATGCGACCTAGTGTTTCCCACGGTCCGCGAGGTGCTCGCCCTCGACCCGGTGCGCAACGGTGCGCCGCGGGTCGTGGCGGGCGAGCGCGGGCTCGACCAGGTCGTCCGGTGGGTGCACAGCTCCGAGGTGCCCGACATCGCGACCCTGCTGCGCGGCGGCGAGCTGGTGCTCAGCACCGGGATCGGGCTGCCGCCGGACGACGCGGGGCTGCGCCGGTTCATCACCGACCTGGCCGAGGTCGGGGCCTGCGGACTCGCCGTCGAGATGGGGCGGCGGTACTCCGGGCGCCTGCCCGCCGTCATGGTGCGCACCGCCGACGAGCTCGGGTTCCCGCTCGTCGAGCTGCACCGCGGCACCCCGTTCGTGCTCATCACCGAGGCCGTCCACTCGATGATCATCGACGCGCAGCTGGCCGAGCTGCGCGCCACCGAGGAGATCCACCAGCGGTTCACCGACCTGTCAGTGGAGGGCGCCGGCGCCGCCGAGGTGGTCGCCCAGGCCGCGGCCCTGGCCGGCGCGCCCGTCGTGCTGGAGAACCTGTTCCGGCAGGTGCTCGCGTACGACGCCGCCGGCGGCTCCGCCGAGCTGCTGCTCGCCAACTGGGAGGACCACTCGCGGCGGGTCCGTCCGGCCGGGCGCACCGGGCACGACCCCGAGTCCGGCTGGCTGGTCACCGCGGTCGGCGCGCGCGGCGAGGACTGGGGGCGGCTGCTCATGCGCGTGCCGGCGGCCGAGGCGCGGCACGTGATCCTCATCGAGCGGGCCGCCTCGACGCTCGCGCTGGGCCGGCTGATCCGCGGCGACGAGGAGGCGCAGACCCACCGGACCCTGCTCGCCGCGCTGCTCGGCCACACCACGCCCGTCGACGAGGTCGTGCTGCGGTCGCGCGCACTCGGGGTACACCTGGATCGCCGGCATCTCGTGGGCATCGTGATCCGGCCGTCCCTGGCCACCGAGGCCGCGCAGGCGCTGCGGGACTCGGCGCTGAAGGGTCTCGTCGGTGCCTTGGACGAGTCGAGCGCGGGGGTACTGCTGGCGCTGCGCTCCGCCGACGAGGAGCCCGCCTCGCTGACCCGGTTCGCGGCTCGGCTGCGGGCAATCGCCGGTGACGATGTCGTCGTCGCGGTCGGTGAGGGCGTGTCGACGCCCCGCGAGGCGCGCCGCTCGCTGGTGGAGGCCAGCCAGGTGGCGTCGGCCGTCCGCGGCGGCGGTTTCGCGGGCGTCGTGCGGCTGACCGACATCGGGTTGTCCGGCCTGTTGTACCTCCTGCGCGACGAACCCCGGCTCCAGACCTTCGTCGAGCGGGAGCTGGGGTCGCTGCTCGCGTACGACGCGCGGCATCCGCGGGAGCAGCTGCTCGGGGTGCTGCGCGTGTACCTGGAGTGCGGCCGCAACAAGTCGGCTGCGGCCGAGCACAGCCACCTGTCGCGGCCGGCGTTCTACGAGCGGCTGGCCCGGATCCGGAAGATCATCGGCGCCGACCTCGACGACGTGTCGGTGTGCCTGTCACTGCACGTGGCGCTGCTGGCGCTGGACGCGCTGCGGTCCTGACTCGCGGCTACTGCATCGATAAATGCACGTGGTTGTAGTGGTCGCCGGCCGGGGTACCGTCGCCGCCGTACGACTTCCAGCCGCTGCTCGGCTGCCAGATCCGTTTGTACCAGATGACGTACTTCACGCCGAGGTTCTTGGCGTTGGCCACGCACCAGGCGGCCAGGTTGTCGCCGTACGTCTTGTCGGCACCGGTGGCCCTGGCGTTGACGAACGTCGATGCATTGGCCGAGAAGTCACACGCCTTGCCGAGCGGGTGGTCGCCTCCGCCGCCGCTGCGGAAGCAGCTGGTGTAGTGCTTGTATCCGGCCAGCCGCGCCTCGTCGTACGCATTGCGCATGCGCGGCGAGATGCACCCGCTGGTCGTCGGGTCGTCGAGGCTGCACGACTCCTTCGGATACGAACCGTCGGAGTTGCGCGCCACCGCCTTGGTGGTCACCTTGCCGCCGCTCGGTGCCCCGCTGGTGTCCGCGCCACCCCCGGCCTTGCGCAGCGCGTCCTCGGCGGCCTTCTTGTTGGCCTCCATGATCTTCAACTGCGCCTGCTGGTTGGCGATGGCGTCGTTGAGGTCCTTCTGCTGCTGCTCCAGCCGCTTGCGGGTGTCGTTGACCTCGCGGAGCGCCCGGTCGTCGCGGGCCAGCATGTACTCGACGGTCACCATGTCGTGCAGCATGCTGTCGGCGTCGTCGGCCCCGAGCATCACGTTGGCCAGGCTGACCCGGCGGCCCCGGTACGCGGCGTTGGCCACGGTGCCGGCGTTGGCTTCGAGCTCGGTGAGCCGCTGCTGGGTCTTGGCGAGCTCGCCGGTGAGGGCGGCCTGGTCGGCGACGGACTTGTCGAGCCGGCCTTTGGCGTCGTTGTACTCACCGAGGGCCTTGTCGAGTGCCTGCCGCACGGTGAGATTCTGCCCGCCGTCCTCGCCTGGTTCGGCTGCCGCGGGGTTGGCGACCCCGACCACCAGGACAATCAGGGTGGCCAGCAGCGTCAGGACACGGTTCGGTGCCGTCAACATCGCGGGTCAGCATATCGAAGCCCCCTGAAAACGCCAGTCCGTAGTTGATCACGCTCGTCGGACTGGGGGATTTGAGCGATATATGCGGACAATTCTTCGCACGGTGGCTCGTCGCGCGCATTCCAACGGCTACGGTGCGTAACGCCTACTGGAGCGCGCTACGGCAGGGCGGGGCGCCGCGACCGTGAGCGGCAAACCCCGCGGTCGCCGCGCGCAGAATGGCCCCATGGACGAGCTACTCAGGCGGCACCGCGGCGTCATGCCCTCGTGGATGCCGATCTACTACGACGAGCCGATCGAGATCGTCACCGGCAAGGGCGCCCGCGTCACCGACAGTAACGGCAAGAGCTACCTCGACTTCTTCGCCGGCGTGCTGACCAACTCGCTCGGCTACGACCTCGACGAGGTGCGCGAAGCGGTCGAGCGGCAGCTCCGCACCGGCATCGTGCACACCTCCACGCTGTACCTCATCCGCCAGCAGGTCGAGCTGGCCGAGAAGATCGCCAGGCACTCCGGCATCCCCGACGCGCGGGTCTTCTTCACCAACTCCGGCACCGAGGCCAACGAGGCCGCGCTGCAGGTCGCGACCAACGCCCGGCGGAGCGCCACCATCCTCGCCGTGCGCAACAGCTACCACGGCCGGACGGCCGGGACCATCGCCGTCACCGGCAACCGCGCCTGGTCCGCCTCCGGGCTCAGCCCGTTCACCGTCAGTTACCTCCACTCGGGCGACCGCCTGCGCGGGCTGTTCAAGGGCATGAGCGATTCGCGGTACCTCGAAGCCGCCGCCGAAGACCTCCGCGAAGTCCTCGCCACGACCACCGCCGGCACCGTCGCCTGCCTCATCGCCGAGCCGATCCAGGGGGTCGGCGGGTTCACGCACGGGCCCGACGGGCTGCTCAGGGTCTGGAAGGAGATCCTCGACGAGCACGGCATCCTGCTGATCTCCGACGAGGTGCAGACCGGCTGGGGGCGCACCGGCGAGCACTTCTGGGGCTACCAGGCCCACGGCGTGACGCCGGACCTGCTCACGTTCGCCAAGGGGATCGGCAACGGCTTCGCCCTGGCCGGCGTCGTCGGGCAGAAGGACGTCATGGAGCAGGTCCAGGGGATCTCGTTCTCGACGTTCGGCGGCAACCCCGTCGCGACGGCCGCCGGCAACGCCGTCCTCGACTACATCCTCGACCACGACCTCCAGGCCAACGCCGCCCGGACGGGAGCCATCCTGCTCGACGGGCTCCGAAGCGTCGAGAGCCCGATCGTGGTGGAGGTCCGCGGCAAGGGGCTCATGATCGGCATCGAGCTCACCACCGTGGCCAGGACGGCGGCCGTCTTCGAGAGCTGCAGGCGTGACGGCCTGCTCGTCGGCAAGGGCGGGCTGTACGGCACCACGATCCGGATGGGTCCGCCGCTCAACCTCACCGAGGACGAGGCCCGCGAGGGTTTGGAAATTCTGATTACCGCGCTGCGCGAACACGCCTGAACCAGAACTGCGGCCGAACCGCTCCGCAAGGGGTTGGTTCGGCCTTTTCTGTGCGAAAACGGCGGAAACCCCCGGAGTCGAGCCTTGTAACAAAACGGGCTAAATCTCGGGTGAGCCCTGACATCGGCGCCGGGTCCAAGCCAGACTGGGTGGCCGGTTACCGACGTGTTGCCAAGGCCACTGACCAGGGCTTTTAGCCTTCTTTAAGATCCACTTCTTCGGTAACAGTTTGAAAACTTCACCCAACTCCTTGACAAGAAGGGGCGCTCAGTAAGAACTTTTACCACTAACAGTTAAGGAACTTTGCTGAACGCGAGAGGTACCTGTGATGACGGCACATGAGGAGCTCACGACGGCGGTGCAGACCGCTGTCGGCGCGTCCCCGGTGTCCGCCATCCCGGCCGACGCGACGAGCACCTTGCCGGCGATCCACCTGGACGGCGGCAAAGAGGGCGGCAGCGTTCTGGCCCGCGTGCGTGCCGGGCTGCCCGAGCTCACCGGGGCACTCCAGCGCGTGGCCGAGCTGATCCTGGCCGACCCCGCCGCCGCGGCCCGCTCGACGATCGTCGAGCTCGCCGAGCGCAGCGGCACCTCGCCCGCGACCGTGACCCGTTTCTGCCGGGCGTTGGGCTTCGTCGGCTACGCCGACCTGCGGCTGGCCATCGCCGGCGAGACCGGCCGTGCCGCCCGTACCGGCGGATGGACGATGGACATCGGCCGCGAGATCCAGCCGACCGACCCGCTGGAGCGGGTCCTCGGCCAGATCATGGCCGCCGACACGCAGGCCATGCACGACACCGCCGCCCTGCTGGACCTCAGCGAGGTCGAGCGCGCCGCCGAGGCCATCGCCCGCGCGAACCGGGTCGACATCTACGGCGCGAGCGGCAGCGCGCTGGTCGGCGGGGAAATGCAGTTCTGCCTGCACCGCATCGGCATCGCCGCCTGGGCCTGGACCGACGTGCACAACGGTCTGGCCTCCGCGGCCCTGCTCCAGGCGGGCGACGTGGCCCTCGGCGTCTCACACAGCGGCCAGACCCGCGAGACGATCGAGATGATCGCCGAGGCGAGCAGCCGGGGAGCGACCACCATCGCGCTCACCAGCTTCCCGCGGTCGCCCCTCGCCGAGGTCGCCGACATCGTCCTGCTCACCGCGACGCAGGCGACCACGTTCCGGCCGGATGCCCTGTCGGCCCGGCACCCGCAGCTCGTGGTGCTGGACCTGCTGTACATCGCGGTCGCCCAGCGCACCCACGAGCGTGCGCACGCAGCGTTCTCCGTTACGGCGCAAGCGGTCGCCGGTCACCGGTCGTCCGCGGGAAAGGACGCGTCGTGAACCTCGTCCAAGGAGAGCGCATGGCCGTCACGGCACTCGGGTACGTCTCCGCGATCCAGACCGTCATCGACCGGATCGCCACCACCCAGGTCGGCAACGTCAACCAGGCGGCCGATCACATTGTCACCGCGATCCGATCCGGTGGCATCCTCCAGGCGTTCGGCACCGGGCACTCCGAGGCGGTGGCGGTCGACTTCGCCGGCCGCGCCGGGGGGCTCGTGCCGACGAACAAGATCCTCCTGCGGGACCTCGTCGTCTACGGCGGCCAGGAACCGCGGATCCTCGAGAACGAGAAGCTGGAGCGCGATCCCCGGATCGCGGGCCAGCTGTACGAGATCGCCGCGCCGCGTCCCGAGGACGTGTTCGTGATGGCCTCACAGTCGGGGATCAACGGGGGGATCGTCGAGATGGCGCTGCTGATCAAGCAGCGCGGGCACAAGCTGATCGCGATCACGTCGGTCGAGCACACCGAACGGGTGTCCCCCAGGCACCCCTCGGGGCAACGCCTCGCCGATATCGCCGACGTCGTGCTGGACAACGGCGCGCCGTACGGCGACGCATTGCTGTCGCTGGAAGGCGGCGGCGCGGTCTGCCCGGTCTCTTCGGTCACCAACGCGCTGATCGCGCAGCTGGTGGTCGCCGAGGTCGTGCGACGCATCGAGGCTGCGGGCGAGGTGGCTCCCGTCTACCTGTCCGCAAACGTCCCCGGCGGGGACGAGCACAACCACACCCTCGAGTCGCGGTACGCCGGACGTGTCCGGCGAACCGCCTGACCCGAACCGAGGAGACAGATCATGTCCGTTACCCCCGAGTCCCCGTCGCAGCCAATCGCGCTCTCGCGGCGGTCCGTTCTCCAGCGCGCGGCGATCGCCGGCCTGGTCGCCACCCCGGCCGCGGGCCTGCTCGCGGCCTGCGCCACCGGCGGCGACGACGAGCCGAGCACCGACAACACCGGCGCCGTCTCGGCGAACAACCCGCTCGGCGCGCCCGAGGACCAGCCGATCAACGTCGTCATCTTCAACGGTGGCTACGGCGACAAGTACGCCACGGACGTCCACGAGCCGCTGTACAAGAAGGCGCACCCGAAGTCCGAGGTCAAGCACCAGTCCAGCCAGGCGATCTCGACGCTGGTCCAGCCGCTCATCGCGGGTGGCAACGCCCCCGAGTTCGTGAACAACTCCGGTGAGAAGTCGATGGACTTCGGCGCCCTCGTCGCCGACGGCCAGCTGCAGGACCTGACCGCGCTGTTCGACGCGCCGTCGGTCGACGACCCGTCGAAGAAGGTCAAGGACACCCTGGTGCCCGGCACCGTCGACACGGGCTCGTTCAACGGCAAGCCGTACGTCCTGTACTACGTCTCGACCGTGTTCGGCATCTGGTACTCCGGCAAGCTCTTCACCGACAACGGCTGGACCGCGCCGAAGACGTGGGCCGAGTTCACCGGGCTCTGCGACAAGATCAAGGCCAAGGGCATCGCGCCCTACGCGTACGCCGGTGCCAACGCCGCGTACTACCAGTGGAACATCATCCTCACCAGCGCCGCGAAGATCGGTGGCGCCGACGTCCTCAAGAACATCGACAACCTCGAGGACGGTGCCTGGAAGGTCGACGCGGTCAAGCAGGCCGCCGAGGCGTGGGCCGAGATCGGTGCCAAGTACAACCTGCAGGGCGCCGAGGGTCTCAAGCACACCGACGTCCAGCTCAAGCAGAACCAGTACCAGCTGGCGATGTACCCGTCCGGTGACTGGCTCGAGAACGAGCAGAAGAAGGACACACCGGCCGACTTCAAGTACCAGATGCTGACCACCCCGAGCGTCACCGCCTCGGACAAGCTCAAGTCGACGGCGCTGCGCGCGACCGCCGGTGAGGGCTACGTGGTCCTGTCGAAGAGCAAGAACCCCAAGGGCGGCCTGGAGTACATGCGCCAGATGCTGTCGAAGGCCGGCGGCAAGGGCTTCACCGAGGTCGTCAAGGCGCCTACCGTGGTGCTCGGCAGCACCGAGGGGCTCACCTTCACCCCCGGCACCCAGTCCTCGCAGGACGCCCTCAAGGCGGCCGGCTCGGAGGTGTTCAACCTGTTCTTCGACGGTTGGTACAAGGACCTCGACAAGGAGGCCCGTACCGCCACCAACGAGCTGATGTTCGGCCGCATCAAGGCCGACCAGTTCGTCGAGCGCATCCAGAAGAAGGCCGACGAGATCAAGAAGGACTCGTCGATCACCAAGTTCAAGCGCTGATCGGAGCCTGATCATGCGGCACGGAAGATACCCCTTCATTGTGGGGTTCCTGGTTGCGCCGGTGGTGCTGTACGCATACTTCGTTCTCTGGCCCTACGTACAGACGATCATTCTGTCGTTCCAGCAGTGGCGGGGCTTCACCGCGCCGCGCTGGGTCGGGGTCGAGAACTACAAGCGCATGCTGGACAACGATCGGTTCTGGCAGGCGCTGCAGCACCACGGGATCATCCTGGTCTTCCTGCCGCTGATCACGATCGCGTTCGCACTGGTCTTCGCCTTCCTCCTCAACGTGGGCGGGAAGAGCAAAGGCGGCAAGACGTCGGGGGTCTGGGGGTCGAGTTTCTACCGGGTGGTGTTCTTCCTCCCCCAGGTCCTCGCCGTGCCGGTCATCGCGGTGCTCTTCGCGACCGTGTACCGGCCCAATGAGTCCGGCCTCATCAACGGTGTCCTGCTCAAGGCGGGCCTCGACGGTCCGGTCGGGTTCCTGATCGACAAGCATCTCGCCCTGCCCTCGCTCATCGCGGTGCTCGTGTGGCAGGCGGTCGGCTTCTACGTGGTGCTGTTCTCCGCCGGCATGGCCAACATCCCGGCGGAGATCTACGAGGCGGCCGAGCTCGACGGCGCGAACAAGGTGACGCTGTTCTTCCGGGTCACCTTCCCGCTGCTGTGGGACACCATCCAGACCGCTTGGGTGTACCTCGGCATCCTCGCCTTCGACGCGTTCGCGATCGTCTCGGTCCTCGCCCAGGACAACGGCGGCCCCGACGGCGCCACCACGGTCCTCGGCCTGGAGATCTACAACAACATGCAGCAGAACCGCTACGGCGACGCCGCCACCTACGGCGTGGCGCTGTGCGTGCTGTCGCTGGTGTTCGCCGCCTTCACGCTGCGGCTCACCCGTCGCGAGACCTACGAGTACTGAGAGGCCGGGACATGACCGCAATCATCGGCCGCGACACGCCGGGTCAGCGCAGCGGCCAGCACTCCGCGGGCGCGGTGCCCTCCGGCCCGCGCACCCGCCGGAAGCTCAACATCGCCGGGGGCGTCGGCAACGTCTTCCTGGCCATCTGGGCGCTCATGATCATCCTGCCGCTGGTCTGGGTGCTCCTGGCCTCGTTCAAGAACACCACCGAGATCTTCAGCACGCCGTGGACCATGCCCGGCCACCTGCGCTGGGAGAACTGGGGCCGGGCCTGGAACAAGGCCCACGTCGGCCGCTACTTCCTCAACAGCGTGCTCGTGGTCACGCTCGCCACCGCCGGCACGATGCTGCTGAGCTCGATGGCCGCGTACGTCCTGGCGCGGTACCGGTTCTGGGGCAACCGGCTCATCTACTTCCTGTTCGTGGCCGGCATCGCGTTCCCGCCGTTCCTCGCGGTCGTGCCGCTGTTCTTCCAGGTGAAGCAGCTCGGCCTGCTCGGCAGCTACACCGGCCTGATCATCGTGTACATCGCGTACTCGCTGCCGTTCACGATCTTCTTCCTGACCTCGTTCTTCCGGACGCTGCCGAACACGGTGGCCGAGGCGGCGACGATCGACGGGGCCTCGCACACCCGGCTGTTCTTCTCGGTCATGCTGCCGATGGCCAAGCCGGGCCTGATCAGCCTGACGATCTTCAACCTGATCGGCCAGTGGGGGCAGTACCTGCTGCCGCTGGTGCTGATGGCGTCCGCGAAGGACAAGTGGGTGCTCACCCAGGGCATCGCGGACATCTCGACCAGCGCCGGCTATGAGGCCGACTGGTCCGGGCTGTTCGCCGCGCTGACCATCTCGATCCTGCCGATGATCGTGATGTACGTCATCTTCCAGCGCCAGATCCAGGCCGGTCTCACCGCCGGCGCGGTCAAGTAACCCACCGATGGCCCGCGCACCCCTGACGGTCTTCTTGAGCAAACGTCCCGCGGATCCTGAAGTGCGGCGCCTAGCGTCGCACGGGGGGGTGTGGGGTGGGAACCCCCCACAAAACCGCGGACGGAGCCCGGGGAGCTAAAAACTGTCAGGGGTGTGCGATGTAATGCCCTCGTGCTCGTCGCGGTGTTTCCCGAGGGTGCCGGTGGCCGGCTGAGGCCACTGGCCGACGACGGCACGCCCACCGGCGCCGAGCAGCCGGTCCCCGACCTCGTCGCGGCCATCGCCCGGATCGAGGCGGCGGACCGGCCGCGCTGGCTCTGGGCGTCCACGGCCGACCTCTTCTCCCGGGTCGTCCGGGCCGGGGCGCGGGTCGAGCGCTGTTACGACCTGGAGCTGGCCGAGGCCCTGCTGCTGGGGGCCGAGGGACGGTGGGGCGAGCCCCGCTCGGTCGCCGCCGCGAGCGCGCGGCTGGCCGGCCGCCCGGTCCCGCCCGACCCGCCGTCGCGGGCCGCGCTGCCGCCCGGCGAGCTGCAGGCCTCGCTGTTCGAGGTCGACGCCCTGGAGACGACCCCGGCCGGCTCGCTCGCCGACCTCGTCGAGGTCTACGTCGCCCAGCGGGCCCGGATCGCGGCCCTGACCGAGACGGCCGCCGCACCCGGGTTCCCGCCGCGCGCCGGGGCCATGCGCACGCTCGTCGCCGCCGAGTCGGCCGGCGCGCTGGTCGCCGCCGAGATGGGCATCGCCGGCCTGCCCTGGCGGGCCGACGTCCACGACGCACTGCTCCGCGAGATGCTCGGCGCCCCGTCGGCGGTCGGCGGCGGCCCGCCCGCCCGCCTGGTCGAGCTCAACGAGCGGCTCAACGAGGCCCTGGGCCAGCGCGTGCACCCCGAGTCGCCGGCCGAGCTGCTGCGGGCGTTCGCCCGCGTCGGCCTCCTGCTGCGCTCCACCCGCCGCTGGGAGCTCCAGCAGGTCGACCATCCCGCCGTGCCGATCCTCCTGGAGTACAAGGAGCTGTATCGGCTGTGGGTCGCCCACGGCTGGACGTGGCTCGAGCAGTGGGTGGCCGGCGGGCGCTTCCGCGCCGAGTACATTCCGGGTGGCGTGGTGTCGGGCCGCTGGGCCACCCGCGGCGGCGGCGCGCTGCAGATCCCCAAGGTGGTCCGCAAGGCGGTCGTCGCCGACCCCGGCTGGACGTTCGTCGTCGCCGACGCCGGCCAGCTGGAGCCGCGGGTGCTCGCCGCGGTCTCCGGCGACGGGCGGCTGGCCCGGGCCGCCGCCGAGGGCGACCTCTATGCCGCGCTGGCCGCCGAGGCCTTCGACGGTGACCGGGCCAAGGCCAAGCTGGCCCTGCTCGGCGCCATGTATGGGCAGACGGGCGGCAACGCGGCACCGGCTCTGGCCGCCCTGCGCCGCTTCTACCCGGCCGCGTGGGACCTGGTCGAGGAGGCCGCCCGCACCGGCGAGACCGGGGGACTCGTCCGCACCTGGCTCGGGCGCACCTGCCCGCCCCCGTCGGTGACCTGGCGGGAGGGCTTCGACGGGCCGGGGGAGGGGGTGGAGTCCGACGACCGCGGCGGCGCGCGGGGCCGCGCCCGGGGCCGCTTCACGCGCAACTTCGTCATCCAGGGCACGGCGGCCGAGTGGGCGCTGGTGCTGCTGGCCCGGTTACGCGCCGCGCTGACCGGGCTGCGCGCCGAGCTGGTGTTCTTCCAGCACGACGAGGTGGTCGTCCACTGCCCACGCGACGAGGCCGACACGGTCAGCGCGGCGGTGCAGGCGGCCGCCGAGGAGGCGCGCCGCCTGCTGTTCGGCGAGACCGAGGTCCGCTTCCCGCTGGACGTCTCGGTGGTCGAGGTCTACGCGGACGCGAAGTAGCGGGCCATCGCCGCCGTGTGGGTCGGGAAGCACAGCTCGCGCGCTTCGACGGCGATCTCGAAGCCGAGCGACTCCTCCGTGCGCACCGACGCCGGGAGGTCGGCCAGCGGGCGGGGCGGGAGCAGGCCGAAGACCAGCAGGGTGCCGCTCTGGGCGCTGTGCACGTCGAAGAGCTCGACGTCCGCGGCGTCGGCCTCGATCGTGGTCTCCTCGCGCAGCTCGCGGACGGTGGCCTCGCGCCAGGCCTCGCCGACCTCGATGAAGCCGCCCGGCAGGCCCAGCTCGCCGCGCATCGGCTCGATGTCGCGCCGGACCACCACCAGGCCGCGGCCGTGGTCGGTGTCCACCGGCAGGAGCGCGACCGCCACCGGCAGCGGGTTGCGCCAGGTCGTCTCGCCGCAGGACGCGCAGATCCGGGGCCACGGGGCCCCCTGCGCAAAGGCGGCACCGCAGTGCGAACAGTGATCGTGGAGGGCCATGGCAACGCAGCCTACCGACCGGGTACTAGGCTGACCGGTGCTGCATCGTTGGACGCTGGTAGGAGTGCCCGCTGAGCGCGATAGTCGGACTGGTCCTCGCCGCAGGTGGCGGCCGCCGGTATGGCGGGCCGAAGGCCCTCGTGCGCCACGACGACGGCCAACTGCTCGTCGAGCGCGCCGTCGCCACCCTGCGCGACGGTGGCTGCACACGCATTTTCGTCGTCCTGGGCGCTGAGGCGGCCCGGGTCCGCGGCGAGGCGCAGCTCGGCGACGCCGAGCTGCTCGAGAACGCCGTCTGGAAGAGCGGCATGGGTTCGTCGCTGCGCACGGGGCTGGCCGCGCTGGCCGGCACCGACGCCACCGCGGCGGCGGTCCTGCTGGTGGACACCCCCGGCATCGGCCCCGACGCGGTCGCGCGCCTGCTCGCGGCCACCGACGGCGGCCCGGGCGCGCTGCTCACCGCGACCTACAAGGGCAAGCGCGGCCACCCGGTGATCCTGGGCCGCGACCACTGGGCCGGCGTGACGACCCTGGCCACGGCCGACGTCGGCGCCCGCGCCTACCTGGTGGCCCACGCCGACCAGGTGCAGGGCGTGCCCTGCGAGGACATCGCCGACGACGCCGACCTCGACGTCCCGCCGGAGTCCTGATCGCAACGGTCTTGCCGGGAGCGCCTCGGCGCCCCCGTGCCGCCGACGTGTTCCCGGCAAGACGCTGCCCGGCGCGATCCGCGCCGCAGGGGTAACGCTACGGCCCGCCGCGATAGCCGCACTGCACCGCCGCTGAGCCCGCCGCGCACCGGAAACGCCCGGCGACCAGCGGCGTGACCTGCATCGATGCGATCATCGTGAGATCCTGAGCCGGCGATCACCGGCAGGACCGGCAGAATCGGCACCGGCAGAATGCTCGACCGCGGTGTCATGATCGATGCGTGGAACTCGGTGTGTACAGCTTCGGCGACCGTCATCCCGATCCGGTCACCGGTGAGCAGGTTACGGTCGCGCAGCGCCTGGCGGAGACGCTGGAGCGGATCCGGCTCGCCGACCAGGTCGGGCTGACCTTCTACGGGCTCGGCGAGCACCACCTGCCGAACTACGCGATCTCCAACCCCGCCACCGTGCTGGCGGCCGCGGCGAGCGTCACCACGGACATCACCCTGAGCAGCGCGGTCACCGTGCTGAGCACCGAGGACCCGGTGCGGGTGTACCAGCAGTTCACCACGCTCGACCAGCTCAGCCGCGGGCGGGCCGAGCTGCTGGCCGGGCGCGGGTCGTTCATCGAGTCGTTCCCGTTGTTCGGGGCCGACCTGAGCGACTACGACGCGCTGTTCGACGAGAAGCTCGAGCTCCTGCTCCAGCTCGACCAGGGCAACCCGGTCACCTGGTCGGGGCGGTTCCGGCCGGCGCTCGACAACGTCGACGTGTACCCCCGGCCGTACGGCGAGCACCTGCGCATCTCCGTCGGGACCGGCGGCAACCCGCAGTCGTCGGTGCGGGCCGGCGTGCTCGGCCTGCCGGTCGTCTACGCCGTGATCGGCGGGCGGCCCGAGCGGTTCGCGCCGCTGGTGGACCTCTACCGGCGGGCCGGCGGCACGCACGTGACGATGGGGGCGATCGGGCTGGTCGCCAAGGACTCGCGGGAGGCCAGGGAGGCGTTCTACCCGTACTGGCTGGCGACCATGAAGTACGGCGCCGCGGCCCGCGGCTGGGCCGTGCCCACCCGCGCCGAGTACGACGAGTGGGCCCGCGGGGCACAGTCGATCTTCGCCGGCAGCCCGGAGGAGGTCGCCGAGCGCCTGATCACCGTCGGCAAGCTCGTCGGGGCGGACCGTTACGCCATGCAGATGGACTGGTCCGGGGTGCCGCACCGGCTCGTCATGGAGTCGATCGAGCTGCTCGGCACCGAGGTGCTGCCGCTGGTCCGAGCGGCATTCGCGTCCGAATGAAAAGTGGCGCATAGTTGACGCGTGCCGGACTTCGCGTCGCCGGCCGCGTTGGCGGCGGGCCTGGCCGACGCGGGCTACCTCGCCGACGAGGGGCTCGCGATGGCAGGCTTCCTCGCGCTGCGCCTGCACCGGCCGATCTTCCTGGAGGGTGACGCGGGGGTCGGCAAGACCGCCTTCGCGACCGCCCTCGCCGAGGCCGCCGGCGTCGAGCTGATCCGGCTCCAGTGCTATGAGGGACTCGACGCCGCGCAGGCCCTCTACGACTGGGACTTCCCCCGCCAGGTGCTCCACCTGCGCGCCGTGGAGACGGCCGCGCACGGCACGCTGTCGGCGGCCGAGCTGGAGGCCGGCCTCTACGACCGGCGGTTCCTGATCGCGCGGCCCCTGCTCCAGGCGATCGAGCGGGCCCCGTGCGTGCTGCTCGTCGACGAGATCGACCGGGCCGACGACGAGTTCGAGGCGTTCCTGCTGGAGCTGCTGGCCGAGGCCGCCGTGAGCGTGCCCGAGCTGGGGCGGATCGAGGCGGTCGTCCCGCCGGTCGTGGTGGTGACGAGCAACCGGACGCGCGAGGTCCACGACGCGTTGAAACGCCGCTGCCTGTACCACTGGGTCGGCCACCCGACCCCCGAGCGCGAGGCCGAGATCGTGCGGCGCCGGCTGCCCGGCGTCGGCGAGCGCCTCGCCCGCGAGGTGGCCGCGGCCACCGCCCGGCTGCGCACGCTCGACCTCGTCAAGCCGCCCGGGGTGGCGGAGGCGATCGACTGGGCGGCGGCGCTCGGCGCGCTGGGCGTGGCCACGCCCGGCCCGGAGACGCTCGGGGTCGTGCTCAAGGTGCGCGAGGACATCGAGCTGGTGCGAGCCTCCGATGTGGTTTGAGGCGCCGCTCGACCGCCGCATCGCCTTCCTCTCCGCGCTCGACGAGGTGGGCGTCGAGCACGCGTACTGGGTGGGCCGGCTGACGCTGTGCGGCTCGCCCGAGGACGTCGCCCGCTACGACGCGGCGTTCCACGGCCAGTCCCGCGACCCCGACCCGCGCGGCAGCGCGTGGCAGGTGCGCCGGCTGCCCGAGCGGTCGCTGTTCCGCGCCACCATGCCCCCGTCGGCGCCGGCGGCCGACGGCGACCCGGCGCTCAGCGTGCAGGCCAGCGACGCCGAGGTGCTGCGCCACCGCGACCTCGCGACGCTGTCCGGCCTGGAGCGGGCCGAGGCGGCGCGGTTGCTGGCCCGGCTCGCGGACGCGCACCCGCAGCGGCCGGGCCGGCGGTACCGGCCGGACACCCGCGGCACCGTCGACCGCCGCCGCACCGTGCGCGCCATGCTGCGGGCCGGCGGCGAGCCCCGCCCGTTGCTGCGCCGGTCGCGGCGGCCCCGGCCGCGCCGCCTGGTGCTGCTGCTCGACGTGTCCGGCTCCATGTCGCCGTATGCCGACGCGCTGCTGCGCCTCGCCCACGCGTTCGTCCAGCACCGTCCACGGTGGACGGCCGTGTATGCGCTCGGCACCCGGCTCACCCCGCTGACCGCCGCGCTGCGCACCCGCGACGTCGAGGCGGCGCTGCGCGAGGCCGGCCGCGCGATCCCCGACTGGCGCGGCGGCACCCGGCTCGCCGACACCGTCACGACGTTCGTCCGCCGCGACGGCCACCGCGGGGTCGCCCGCCGTGCGGTCGTGGTCATCTGCAGCGACGGCTGGGAGTGCGGCGACCCGGCCCGCCTCGGCGCCGCCGTCGCCCACGTCCACCGGCTCGCCGCGCGGACGATCTGGGTCAGCCCGCACGCCGGCCGGCCCGGCTTCACCCCGTCGGCGGCCGGGCTGGCCGCCGTGCTGCCGCACGTGGACGCCCTCGTCGCCGGGCACACGGTGGCGGCGATCGAAGCGCTGGTACAGGAGGTCCGCGATGCGTGAGGTGTTGACCGAGCTCGTCGACTGGTGGCGGGCCGGCGATCCGGTCGGCGTGGCCACCGTCGTGCGGACCTGGCGCAGCTCGCCCCGCCCCGCCGGGGCGACGATGCTGGTCGGCCCCGACGGCACCGCGGTCGGCAGCGTCTCCGGCGGCTGCGTCGAGGGCGCGGTCTACGAGCTCGCGCGCGAGGTCGTCGAGTCCGGACAGCCGGTGGTCCAGCGGTACGGCGTGAGCGACGACGACGCCTTCGCGGTCGGGCTGACGTGTGGCGGCATCATCGAGCTGCTGGTGGAGCCGGTGTCCCGCGAGACGTATCCCGAGCTGGAGGCCGTCGCCCGCGCGATCGAGGCACACGACCCGGTCGCCGTCGTCTCCGTCGTCGAGGGGCCGCCCGACCGCATCGGCCGCCGGATGGTGGTCTGGCCGTCCTCGTCGAGCGGCACGCTCGGCTCGCCGCGCCTGGACGCCGCCGCCACCGACGACGCCCGCGGCCTGCTCGCGGCCGGTCGCACCGACACCCTGCACTACGGCCCGGACGGCGAGCGGCGGGGCGAGGGCCTGACCCTGTTCGTGGCCTCGTACGCGCCGCCCGCGCGCATGCTGGTGTTCGGCGCGATCGACTTCGCCGCGTCCGTGGCCCGCATCGGCGGCTTCCTGGGGTACCGCGTCACCGTCTGCGACGCCCGCCCGGTCTTCGCCACCGCCAAGCGCTTCCCGGGGGCCGACGAGGTCGTCGTCGACTGGCCGCACCGGTACCTCCGGCAGGAGCTCGACGCCGGCCGCGTCGACGACCGCACGGTGGTCTGCGTCCTCACCCACGACCCGAAGTTCGACGTCCCCGTCCTCCAGGTGGCGCTCGCCGAGCGGTTCGCCTACATCGGCGCGATGGGCTCCCGCCGCACCCACGACGACCGCATGGCCCGCCTCCGCGAGGCCGGCGTCACCGAGAAGGAGCTGGCCCGCCTGTCCTCGCCGATCGGCCTGGACCTGGGCGCCCGCACCCCGGAGGAGACCGCGGTGAGCATCGCCGCGGAGATCATCGCCGGCCGGTGGGGCGGCGGCGGCGCCCGCCTGACGGAGATGGCGGGCCGCATCCACCACGACTGACCTCGGGCGGAGCGGTTTCGAACGTCGACGTTTTCGCAACCGAACATTGATGTGGCGCGACGTATCGTGCAGATATGCGTCGATATATCAGCGCCGCCGGGGCCGTGGTGGTGGACAGTGTGCTGCTGGCCGCCGCGCGTCCGGGCGGCGTTGAGCCGGCCCTCGTGCCGGTGTACGCCCTGGTCCTGGGGCTGATCGCCGCCCTGCGGTGGCGCAGCGCCGCCGCGGCGTTCGTGGCCGCGCTCGTGCCGGCCGGGCTGACCGGCGGGGCGTCGATGCTGCTGGCTTGGACCGGTTACCAGGCCGGGCGGGAGCTGGCCCGGCCCCGGCACCTCGCGGTCGCGGCCGGCGCGGTGGCCGGCGCGCTCGGCGCGCAGCTCGCGTTCCGGGCCGACGACGGCCGGCGGGTCGCCGCGCTGGTCTCCACCTACGTCGTGTTCGCCCTGCTGCCGCTGCTGTCCGGCCGGTACGCCGCCCAGCAGGACCAGCTGGCCGCCGCCGTCGACCGGCACCGCGTCGAGGTCCGCCGGCGCCGGGAGGCCGTCGCCGAGCAGGACCGGCTGCGCGAGCGGCTGCGGATCGCCCGCGACCTGCACGACTCGCTGGGCCAGCGGCTGCGGCTGGTGTCGCACCAGGCCGCGGACCTGGAGAACGAGCACGAGGCGGTGCGCCGGCTGGCCGCCTCGCTGCGCGGCGCGGTCACCGAGTTCCACCAGCTCGCCGGGGTCCTGCGCACCGGCGACGAGCCGCGCGAGCGCGAGCCGGGCCTGGCCGCGATCGGCCCGGTCGTCGAGGAGTACCGGGCGGCCGGCGTCCCCGTCGTCCTGCGCCGCCGGGGAGCGCCCGGGGCGATGAGCCGGGACGGGGAGCGCGCCGCCTTCCTGGTCCTGGAGGAGGGGCTGCGCAATGCGGTCAAGCACGCGCCCGGCCAGCCGATCACCGTCGACCTCGAGTGGGAGCCGGACGCGCTGCTCCTCTCGGTGGCGAACCCGGCGGCGGGGGAGGCCGGCGGAGAAGCCGGACTGGCAAGACTCGCGGAGCGGGTGCACCCGGCCGGCGGCTTCCTCGACCACCGCCTGGCCGACGGCGTCTTCCGTCTCTGGGCGGTCCTCCCGGTCGGCGGCCCGGCCCCGGAGCCCGACGAGGCGCCCGAGGCCGCGCCGGCCGAAGCGCCGTCCCGCGCCAGGACGGTGGCGCTGGTCGTGGCGGCCGCCGCGGCGATGTTCGTCGCCCTGCCGCTGACGCTCATGATCCTGTGAAACCCCCGACAGGCGGAAAGTCAAGACCGCTGGAGGGTTGCGTTGATCACCGCTGTGGGGTCTGCTGATCAGGAGGTGGCCCGTGGGCGTCCGCCGCGCGACGGGCCGTTCCGCACGTCCCCGCGGGAGGCTCCATGTCCTCGTCCCACCGTGTCCGGGTCAGCGTCGACGTCGACGGCACGCGCTACGTCGACGACGTCGAACCCCGGACCCTCCTGGTCCATCATCTTCGTGAACAACTCGGCAAGGTTGGCACGGTCGTCGGCTGCGACACGAGCAACTGCGGATCGTGCACCGTGCTGATGGGCTCGGCCGACGGCGCACAGCACAGCGTCAAGAGCTGCTCCGTCCTCGCCGTGCAGGCCGACGGCGCCAGCGTCACCACCGTCGAGGGCCTGGCCGGCCCGGGCGGCGAGCTGCACGCGGTGCAGCAGGCGTTCCACGAGCTCCACGCCCTGCAGTGCGGGTTCTGCACCCCCGGCATGATCATGTCGGCGGTCGACCTGCTGCGGGACAACCCCGATCCGTCCGACGCCGAGGTCAGGGAGGGCCTGTCGGGCAACCTGTGCCGGTGCACCGGCTACCAGAACATCGTGCGCGCCGTGCAGTCCGCGGCCGCCGCGCTGCGGGCACAGGCCGAGCTGCCGGAGGAGGCGACCGTATGACCTCCACCATCGAGCCCCAGGTCGGCGCGGCCCGCAAGCGCAAGGAGGACGCGCGGCTCATCACCGGGCGGACCCGCTGGACCGACAACATCGCGCTGCCCGGGATGCTGCACCTGGCGATCCTGCGCAGCCCGCACGCGTCGGCCCGGATCGCGAGCATCGACGTGTCCGCGGCGAAGCGCCGCCCCGGCGTGGTCGACGTGTTCTCCGGCGCCGACGTCCGGGACATCCAGGGCAGCCTGCCCTGCGCCTGGCCGGTGACCGAGGACATCGTCCACCCGGTGCGCCCGCCGCTGGCCGACGGCTACGTCCGCCACCACGGCGAGGCGGTCGCCGTCGTCGTGGCCCGCGACCGCAGCGCGGCGATCGACGCGCTCGAGGACATCGAGGTCGAGTACGAGCCGCTCGCGCCCGTGCTCGACCTGCGGGCGGCCTACGAGGACACCGGGCTGGTCCACCCCGACAAGGGCACCAACAAGTCGTACACCTGGGTCTTCGACTCCGCCGACGCCGGCACCGGCAGCAGCGTGAGCGACGCCGCCGCCGAGGTCACGATCAACCGGCAGTACGTCCAGCAGCGCCTCATCCCGGCGTTCATGGAGCCGCGCAGCGTCGTCGTCGACCCCGGCATGGGCGAGTACACGATCTGGTCGGCCACCCAGATCCCGCACATCCTGCGGGTCTTCTACGCGCTGCTCACCGGCGTGCCCGAGCACAAGATCCGGGTCATCGCCCCGGACGTCGGCGGCGGCTTCGGCGGCAAGCTCCAGGTGACGCCCGAGGAGATGATCGCGTTCCTGGCCGCGCAACGGGTCGGCAAGCCGGTCAAGTACACCGAGACGCGCAGCGACACCATGCTCTCCGCGCACCACGGCCGCGACCAGCTGCAGGACATCACGCTGACCGCGACGCGCGACGGCACGCTGACCGGCATCCACGTGAAGCTGATCGCCAACATGGGCGCCTACCTGGGCCTCGTCGGCCCGGGCGTGCCCATCCTCGGCGCCTTCATGTACAACGCCATCTACAAGGTTCCGGCGTACCGCTTCGAGTGCGTCGGCGTCTTCACGAACACGACGATCACCGACGCGTACCGCGGTGCCGGCCGCCCCGAGGCGACCTACGCGATCGAGCGGGCGATGGACGAGCTCGCCGTCGAGCTCGGCATGGACCCGATCGAGCTGCGCCGCAAGAACTGGATCAAGGCCGAGGAGTTCCCGTACACCACGGTCTGCGGCCTGGTGTACGACTCGGGCGACTACGACGCCGCCACCGACAAGGCCCTGGAGCTGTTCGGCTACGCCGAGCTGCGGGCCGAGCAGGAGCGCCGCCGCGCGTCCGGCGACCCCGTCCAGCTCGGCCTCGGCGTGTCGACCTACACCGAGATGTGCGGCCTGGCGCCCTCGCGGATCCTGGGCGCGCTGCGGTACGCGGCGGGCGGCTGGGAGAGCGCCTCGGTGCGCGTCCTGCCGACCGGGAAGGTCGAGGTCGTCACCGGCACCAGCCCGCACGGCCAGGGCCACGTCACGGCGTGGAGCCAGATCGTCGCCGACGAGCTGGGCGTGGCGTTCGAGGATGTGGAGGTACTGCACGGAGACACACGGACCTCGCACAAGGGCCTCGACACCTACGGGTCCCGCAGCCTCGCCGTCGGCGGGGTCGCGCTCGTGGAGGCGTGCCGCAAAGTGCGCGACAAGGCCCGGGTCATCGCCGCCCACATGCTCGAGTGCAGCCCCGACGACCTGGAGTTCACCGGCGGGGCGTTCCGGGTCCGCGGTACACCCGACGCGGCAAGGACGGTGGCGGACGCGGCGTTCGCCGTGTTCGCGGCGCACGATCTGCCCGACGGGGTGGAGGCGTCGCTCGACGCCGACGCCACCTTCGACCCGCAGACGTTCTCCTTCCCGCACGGCACTCACCTGTGCGCCACCGAGGTCGACACGGAGACCGGCCACGTGCGGATCCGCTCGTACGTCGCCGTCGACGACGTCGGCCGGGTGGTCAACCCGCTCATCGTCGAGGGCCAGGTGCACGGCGGCGTCGCCCAGGGCATCGCGCAGGCCCTGCACGAGGAGGCCGTCTACGACGCGGGCGGCACGCTGCTGACCGGCTCGTTCGTGGAGTACACCATCCCGAGCGCGGCCGACCTGCCGACGATCGTCAGCGACCGCACCGAGACCCCGGCGACCTCCAACCCGCTGGGCGTCAAGGGCGTCGGCGAGGCCGGCGCCATCGCGGCCACGCCGGCCGTGGTCAACGCGATCGTCGACGCCCTGCGCCCGTACGGCGTGAACGACGTCCCCATGCCCTGCACCCCCGAGCGGGTGTGGCGCGCCGTCAAGCGCGGAGGTGTCGCGTGATCCCCGTGGCGTTCGACTACGTCCGCCCGTCCACCGTGGACGAGGCGGTGGCGGCCCTCGCGGCCGACGAGGACGCGAAGGTGCTGGCCGGCGGTCAGTCCCTGCTGCCGGTGCTGCGGCTGCGGCTCGCGGCCCCGACGGTGCTCGTCGACCTCGGCGCCGTGCCGGGGCTGACCGGGGTCCGCCTCGACGGCGGTGACCTGGTGGTCGGGGCGATGACCACCCACGCGGAGGTCGCCGCCGACCCGCTGGTCCGCGAGTACGCGCCGCTGCTGGCCGTCGCGGCCGGCACCGTCGGCGACCGCCAGGTGCGCCACCGCGGCACGCTCGGCGGCTCGCTCGCCCACGCCGACCCGGCCGCCGACCTCCCGGCGGTGGCGGCGGCCCTGGACGCGGTGTACGAGGTGCAGGGTCCTTCCGGCCGGCGGACCATCCCGGCCGCGGACTTCGCGGTGGACCTGTTCACCACCGCCCTCGCCCCCGACGAGGTCGTCGTCGGGGTCCGCGTCCCGGCCGCCGCGGGCTGGGCCACCCACTACGAGAAGTTCCATCGGACGGCCCAGGCGTGGGCTATCGTCGGGGTGGCCGTGGCCGTCCAGCGGTCCAACGGAACGATCGGCGAGGCCCGGGTGGCGCTGACGAACATGGGCCCGGTGCCGCACCGGGCGCGCGACGTCGAGGCGGCCCTCGCCGGGGCGCCGGCGACCGCCGACGCCGTCGCGGCGGCGTGCTCGTCGGTCGCCGTCGGCACCGATCCGGTGGACGACCTGTCGGCCTCGGCGGACTATCGTCGGGAGTTGGCCCGGGTGCTCACCACGCGGGCCGTGTGCCGAGCGCTGGGGGTCTGACGACCGTGCTACTGGAACACAGCTTCACCGTGCCCGTCCCCGTCGACCAGGCGTGGGCGGTGCTGCTGGACATCGAACGCATCGCGCCGTGCATGCCGGGGGCCACGCTGACCGGCCATGACGACACGGAGGGCACGTTCACCGGCACGGTGAAGGTGAAGCTGGGTCCGGTGAGCCTCACGTTCAAGGGTTCGGGCCGCTTCGTCGAGCGCGACGAGGCGGCCCACCGCGTGCAGCTCACCGCCTCGGGCGCCGACGCCCGGGGCGGCGGGACGGCCGCGGCCCGGGTGACCGCGTCGCTGCACGAGGACGCCGACGGCACCCGCGTCGAGGTGCGGACCGACCTCGACATCACCGGCAAGGCGGCCCAGTTCGGGCGCGGCCTGATCGGCGACGTGAGCGGCAAGCTGATCGGCCAGTTCGCCGACTGCCTGGCCGGGAAGCTCGCCGCGGGGAGCGGGTCCGCACCGGAGGAGCCGGCGGCAGCCGCCGGTGCCGCGGCGGCCGAGGCGTCCGGCGCGGGCCCGGTGCCGACCGCACCGACCGAGCCGGCCACTCCGGCCACCCCGACCGTTTCGGCCACGCCGACCGCTTCGGCCGTTCCGGTCAAGGTCGCCGAGCCGGAGCCCGAGGAGGTCGAGCCGATCGACCTGCTCGCCGTCTCCGGCGTCGGCGCGGCCGTCCGTCGCGCGGCGCCCTACGTGCTCACGGCCGCGGCCAGCTTCGCGGTTGTCCTCGGCATCATCTGGTGGATCAGGCGCCGCTGAGTCACAGCTCCAGGCCGGCCACCAGGCGGCCCAGCCACGGCACGCCGAGCTCGCTCGTGACCAGCGCCTGCAGGTGGGCCGGGACCTGCTCCCGGCTCCACGCCATCGCCTCGCTCAGCGAGTCCCACGGGTAGTCGCGCAACGCCGACCGGAACGCCTCCGGGTCCCACGGCTGCCCGGGCCGCACGACCGCGCCCGCCACCAGGGCGTCGATCTCGGCCGCCGACAGCGGGTGCCGCGAGCCGAGCCGGGTCGTCAGCCGGTCGGCCACCAGCATGCCGGCGAGCCAGCTCTGCGTCGCCGCCCGGGACTTCGCCGGCATCGGGTCGGCGCCGTTCACCCAGGCGGTGACGATGCCGCCGACGAGCCGCCCGGCGAAGTGGCTCGGGCGGTGGGAGGTGCCCGGCTCGGCCAGGTGCCACTGGTTCGACGAGACGACCACGGCCGCGCGGGACCCCGGCCAGCCGCGGGTGAAGTTGCTCCAGCCCCAGAAGTACTCGCCGCCGTGGCCGACGTAGCCCGCGTCGAGGCCGCCGTCGAAGACGTTCCACACCAGCCCGACCGTTGCCGCCGGGTCGGGGCCGGTGCCGGCCTGCGGGGTCAGCATCAGCCGGGCCGTCTCCGGGCTGAGGATGCGCCCCGAGGCCAGCGCGCCCCCACCGAGCACGGCCAGGACGAACCGGCAGTGGTCCGACGCGGTGGTGAGCGCGGTGCCGGCCGGGTAGTCGCCGAGGTACACCGGAGGCAGCACGAACTGGAAGCCGCCCACCGTCGCGTAGCCGGTGCTGCGCCTGGTCGCGGCCGCCGGCGGTACGACACCCGCTGGAAACCAGGTCGAGCGCAGGTCCAGCGGGGTGAACACGCTGCGGCGGACCCACTCGTCGAACGTGACCCCGGCCGGGTTGGCCCGCTCCACCAGGTAGCCGACCAGCGCGATGCCGGTGTTGCTGTACTGGTATTGCGCGCCGACCGGCGTCGACCACAGCGGGACCAGGTCCCCGCCGTAGAGGTCGCTGCGGCCGCGCCGGAACACCTGGCGCAGGTGCTCGCCCAGCGGCGCCGGCGGGACCCGGTCGGCGAACCCGAACGTCGTGCCCAGCCCGCTGCGGTGGGTCAGCAGGTCCCGCAGCGTGATCGGGCGGGCCCCGTGCGGGTTGACCACCCGCAGGTCGCCGAGGTGCGGCCCGATCGGCCCGTCGAGGTCGAGCCGGCCCCGCTCGACGAGCTGCATGGCGGCCACGGCCGTATACGTCTTGGCGTCGGAGCCGATCGGGTTGACCGTCTCCGGGGTCATCGGGGCGCCGGTGGCGAGGTCGGCCAGGCCGTAGCCCCTGGCCCACACCACCTCGTCACCGACGCCGATCGCGATCGACACGCCGGGCGTGTCGGTGTGCTCGAGGATCTCGGGCACGAGCAGGTCCAAGGCGCGGACGAGGGGTGCGACGTCCATGCCCCAGGTTACTCCGCGGCGCGGGCGCGACCCTCCTCGAAGAACGCGAAGACGCCGGCCGTGTCGCCCAGGTCGCGCACCGGGACGGCGGCGCCGAACGACACGTTCCAGAAGGCGCCCTCGCGCGGCTTCCACGGGCCGACGTAGGCGTAGGGCTCGTCGATGCCCGAGTCGCCGGGGGACACCCCGTAGTTCACCTCGTCGAGCGACACCCCGACGTCGAAGTGCTCCGGCCACAGCACCGGGGTGACGTCGGCGGTGAGCCGGCGCAGCGCCGCGTCTCCAGTGCTGAGGGCGCCCAGCAGCTCGGCGGCGCCGTCGGTGACGACCAGGTCGCCGGGGCTCGCGCCGGAGCCGTCGGCGTACAGGTCCCGCGGGGCGCCGACCTCCACGTCCGCCTCGGTGGCCAGGTCGGCCAGGGTCTGGCCCTTCAGCGGGAACCGCCGGCCGCCGGCCACCAGCGCGTCCGCCTCGACCGCGAGGTCGGGCTCGGCGACGGTGGCGAAGCCCGTCGGGGTCACCCGGAGCCGGATGGTGCCGCTGCGGCGGTGCTGGGGGCCGGCGAGGACCAGCTCGGCCAGGCCGTGGAAGGAGCGTCGCGTCTCGTTGGTCACGAGCCAATCATGCCGCGCCCGGGAACAGCGCGAGGCCGTTGGACCAGCAGACGGACCGCAGCCAGTCGTCGCCGAGGCCGAGCCGGGCCAGGCCCTCCAGTTGGTGGGCGTAGGCGTAGGGGATGTTGGGGAAGTCGGTGCCGAGCAGCACCCGGCCGGCCAGGCCGAGGTCGCGGACCAGGGGCAGCAGGCCGGGCGGGGGAGCGCCGAAGAACTCGGTGAAGACCATCGTCGTGTCGAGGTGCAGGCGCGGGTGGCGCTCGGCGAGGGCGAGGAATCCCTCGTACTCCGGGGCACCCATGTGGGCGACGATCGCCACCAGCCCCGGGTGCCGGTCGAGCACGGCGCCGAACGGGCCGGGGCCGGTGAACCCGTTGGCGACCGGGCCGGAGCCGGCGTGCACGACGACCGGCGTGCCGGTCTCGGCGAGGCGTCCCCACACCGGGTCGAGCAGCGGGTCGCGCGGGTCGAACCCGCCGACCTGGAGGTGCACCTTGAAGACCCGCGCGCCGGCGGCCAGGGCCGCGTCGGCGACGGCGAGGGCGTCCGGCTCGGGGTAGCAGGTGGCGCTGGGCAGGCAGCCGGGGGTGCGGGCGGCGAAGTCCAGCGTCCAGGCGTTGAGGTCGGCCGCCATGCCGGGGCGGTGCGCGTACGCGAGGGCGGAGAAGTGCCGGACCCCCAGCGCGGCGAGCGTGGCGACGCGGTCGGCGTCGCTGCCGCGGTACCGGATGGGCCAGGGACGGCCGACGAGCGGCCCGGCGCTGTCGAAGTAGGCCCACACCTTGCGGAGCATGCGCTCGGGCAGGAAGTGGGTGTGCACGTCGAACAGGCCGGGCAGGCCGAGCGAGCGCCAGAAGGCGGGGACCGCCTCGTCGTCCATCACAGGTCTATGTTGAACCGCTCCAGCAGGATCGGTGCGACGAGCAGCGCACCGGCGAAGATTGCGACGGTGGCGAACACCGTGCGCAGCAGGACGGTCTCGGTCTTGTCGCCGGCCCGCAGCGCGATCCGGTCGGGCAGGCCGATGTTGCGCCACATGCGCCGGCCGGTCGGGATCGGCCAGAAGATCGGGCACCCGTGCCGGGTGATCATGTCGCCGGCCAGGTGGATCAGGCCGCCGATGCCGACGGCCACGCCGAGCAGCGGATAGCCGCGGTCGCCGGGCAGCCGCTCGTAGACCACGAACGCGGCACCGGCCGCGGCGAGCGTCACGATGACCCAGCCGGCCCGCTCGGCCCAGCGCTCGAACAGCCCGCGCAGGGCGAGGGCGAAGCAGAAGAACAGCACGCCCATGACGGCCCACTTGCCGTAGGCGTTGCACAGCGCCAGGGTGCCGTAGCCGACGCCGACGTTGAACACGATCGTGTGGGTGAGCGTGCGGTGGCCGTTGCGGCGGTGCGGGTCGTACTTCATCCGGGTCAGCTTGTAGACGCTGAGCGAGAACTTCTCCACGCACTCGGCGAGGAACAGCGTCAGCACGCCGAACGTGTGCGCGACCGTGGCCCCGCCCTTCCGCGCGGTCACGCGGCCGGAGAGGTCCAGGTCGGGCAGCAGGGCGCCGCCGGCGCAGATCGCGGTGCCGACGGCGAGCTGGAGCGGGGTCTGGTGAAACCCGGCGAGCTGGTCGAGCGCCAGCGAGCCGCCCAGCCAGACCGCCGCCCCGGAGAGTGCGTGCGACGAGCCCATCATGCCCTGGGACTATCCCAGGTGGACGGTCATTCGTACATAGGATCTACAGACGTATCGATGTGCCCGCTACGTCGAGTGTCGTTGCCGTCATGCTCGCGGCGGCGTCCGAGGCCAGGTAGAGCGCGGCGAACGCGACATCGTCCACGATGGACGATCGCGGTGTCCAGGTTACGACATTCGCCCGCACTCCAGAGCCCGCGACCTGCCGCGCGAAGTGCTGCGTGAGTGCGGTCACACCACCGCCGACCGCCGTCGACGCCGGGTCCGGGCCCGCCGGCGCGAGGGTCACCACCGCGCCGGCGCGCGCCTCGACCATCGCCGGGACGAACGCCTGCAGCGCCTGCAGCGTCGTGGTCAGCCCGCTGTCCACCATGTCGTGCCAGCCGGCACCGGCCCGGTTCGTGCAGGTCAGCACGAAGAGCAGGTCGGGCGCGCCGAGCTCGGTCAGCACGCTGGCCCGGACCGCGTCCATGGCGGCCGCGCCGTCGGCCGGCGCCGCCACGATGCCGACCGCCTCGGCGCCGAGCCAGTGCAGCTCGTCGACGAGGTCCTCCAGCTCGTCCGGCTGCTCGCCGATCACGGCGATGCGCACGCCGCGGTTGGCGAGCATCCGGCACACCGCCCCGGCGACCCCCTCGGAGGGGCCAAGCACCACCGCGACCCGGCCCTTGAGCTCGGGAAACGTCGATCCCCACATGAACCCATCGCCCCTCTCTCGTCGAGGGGGCCGCCGCCCCCACGCGGCGGCCCCCAGGGTGGTGCGTCAGCGGCTCCAGCCCTGACGGTCGGACGCGGCGGCCCAGGGACCGCGGTCCCACCGCCCGTGTCCGTGCCGGTGCCCGTGCCACTGCTCGCGGCCGTGCCACGGCGGCACGCCCCCGTTCGCGGCCATCCAGCGCCGCCAGCGTGCGTGCTTGAAGACGCTGAGGACCAGGAAGAACAGCGGGATCGCCGGCCAGAAGAAGTGGGCGCCCGAGAGCCACCACAACCCGGTCAGCAACACCGCCAGCGCGAACACGAACCCGGCGTGCCGCCGCACGTGCCGGCGGCCGTCCTGGACGAACTCCTGCCTGGCCTCGGGCGTCTCGCGCAGCCCGCGCCGCCCGCCCTCGGGCAGGTCGGCGGTGAGCGGCGGCAGCTCGTCGCGGTACTTCGCCGCGTAGACCTGCCCGAGCCGCTCTTCCCCCTCCTCGAGCGTCAGCCGGCCCTCGGTCATGCCGGCCCGCACCATGTTGGCGTACTGTTCGCGTTCCGCGTCCGAGGCTCGCACCCGCTCGTCGGTCATCTCGGCCCCCTTCCTCGTGATGGACTCCAGCGTGCCGATCGGCGGCGCTCCGCGCGTCGCACCGGCGTCGTCTCGTGCGGTACCTCGCCCGGCGCAGCCCGGCGCCCCGCGTACTCCCGCTGGAGTACACGCCGCGAACCGGGAAGGCGATGTCGCCGCTGACCCCCTCCACTACGGTCGACCTGTGACGAGACGACGGCCCTGGCGGGAGGACCTGCGCGCGGCCCGTCACGCCCGGCGGATCGCCCAGCGCCAGGACCGGCTCCAGCATCGGCTCGACCGGCTGGAGAAGCGGCACTGGCGCGGCCCCAGCCCGGTCGCGATCGCGGTGATGATCGCGCTCGTGCAGGTCTTCGGCACCCGGGCCGCCGCCTACGGCAGCACCGAGCACGTGCTGGACAAGACCGGCTACCTGCTGCTCGTCGCCGGCGCCGCCGCCCTGGTCTTCCGGCTCAAGCTGCCGCTGTTCGCGCTGGCCGGGGCCCTGTCGGCGACCGTCGCGTACTTCAGCCTGGGGTACCCCGACGGGCCCGGGTTCATCGCCGCGATCGTCGCCGTGTTCACCGCCCTGGCCGCCGGCCACCGGGCGCTCACGCTGCTCGCGGTCGCCGCCGCCTACACCGTCTTCGTGGTGCGCGTGCACGAGGTCGAGTCGACCGCCCGGCTGGTGGTCGTCGGCATCTGCGCACTCATGATCCTGTCGTTCGGCGAGGCGGCCCGGGTGCGCGGGATGCGGTACGCCCAGATGGCCCGCGAACGCGAGGAGCAAGAGGCCCTCGCGCGGGCCGAGGAGGAGCGCGCCCGCAAGGAGCAGAAGGCCCGCCAGGCCAGCGACGAGCGGCTGCTCATCGCCCGCGAGCTGCACGACGTCATCGGCCACCACCTCTCGCTCATCAACGTGCAGGCCGGCGTCGGCCTGCACCTCATGGACGACAACCCGGAGCAGGCGCGCACCGCGCTCGCCGCGATCAAGCACGCGAGCGCCGAGGCGCTGCGGGAGACCCGGGCGGTGCTGGCCGGCCTCAACCCGGGCGAGGCGGCGCCCCGCACGCCGGCCCCGGGCCTGGCCGACCTGGAGCGGCTCGCGGCCGAGGCGCGCGGTGCCGGCCTGCCGGTGGCCGTGGAGGCGGTCGGCACCGTGGTGGCGCTGCCGCCGCAGGTCGACCGCGCGGCGTACCGGATCGTCCAGGAGGCGCTGACCAACGTCCGCCGGCACGCCGGGCCGGACGCGTCGGCGACCGTCGTGGTGGGCTACGCGCCCGGCGAGGTCAGCATCCTGGTCACCGACACCGGCACCGGCGCCGCGGCCGCCAAGGAGGGCAACGGCATCGCCGGCATGCGCCACCGGGCGGCGACCTTCGGCGGCACCGTCGAGGCGGGCCCGCGCGACGGCGGCGGCTTCGAGGTCCACGCCCGCATCCCCCTGCGCGAGGAGCAGCCCACATGATCAAGGTCCTGCTGGCCGACGACCAGGCGCTGGTCCGGGCGGGGTTCCGCGCCCTGCTCGACGCCCAGTCCGACATCGAGGTGGTCGGCGAGGCGGCCGACGGCGCCGAGGCCGTCCGGCTGGCCGTGCAGACCCGGCCCGACGTGGTGCTCATGGACATCCGGATGCCGGTGCTCGACGGTCTGGAGGCCACCCGGCAGATCGCGGCCGACGCCCGCCTGGCCGACGTGCGGATCGTCATCCTGACCACGTTCGACCTCGACGAGTACGTCTTCGAGGCGCTGCGCGTCGGGGCCAGCGGCTTCCTGGTCAAGGACACCGAGCCGGTCGACCTGCTGCGCGGCGTGCGGGCGGTGGCCGGCGGCGACGCATTGCTGTCGCCGGGCGTGACCCGGCGGCTCATCGAGGAGTTCGCCAGCCGCTCGCGCGCACCGCTCACCCCGATGGCGCTCGACGCGCTCACCGACCGCGAGCGCGAGGTGATGGCGCTGGTCGGGGCCGGACTGTCCAACGAGGACATCGCGGCCAAGCTGTTCGTCAGCCCGGCCACCGCCAAGACCCACGTGAGCCGCGCGATGATCAAGCTCGGCGCCCGCGACCGTGCGCAGCTGGTGGTCTTCGCCTACGAGGCCGGCCTGGTCCGGCCGGGCTGGCTCGGCTAGCTCGGCTAGAGCCCGTTGTTGCGGATGACGCTCTGGTACCAGCCGTAGCTCGCCTTGCGGGAGCGGGTCTGCGTCTCGTAGTCGACGTGGACGATGCCCCAGCGCTGCGAGAACCCCTCGGCCCATTCGAAGTTGTCCAGCAGCGACCACACGTGGTAGCTCTCCAGCTTGACGCCCTCCTGGATCGCCCGGTGGGCGGCGGTCAGGTGGTCCCGCAGGAACGTGATGCGGTCCTGGTCCTGGATCGCGTTCGTGGTCGGCATCCCGTTCTCGGTGATGATCAGCGGGATGTCGCCGTAGTCGCGCTTGAGGCGGGTCAGCAGGTCGTACAGGCCGTCGGGGTAGATCTCCTGCCACGACGCCTGCGAGGTCTTGTGCTTCTTGACCCGGGCGCCCTTGGCGGTGACGTAGGCGGGGTTGTAGTACTGCACGGCCAGCAGGTCGCTGCGGCTGCCGATGACGGCCAGGTCACCGTCCTGGATCGCGCGCCGCACCGGCGCGTCGGCGGCCTGGGTGGCCAGCCAGTCCTGCGGGTAGCTGCCCTTGAGCACGGGGTCGAGCCAGCGGCGGTTCTCCTCGCCGTCGGCCGCGGTCGCGTGCTTGCGGGCCGCCGCCGAGTCGTCCGCCGGATACGCCGGGGACAGGTTGAGCGCGGCGCCGATCCGCCCCTTGGCGCCGGTGGCCCGGTAGGCCTGCACGGCCAGCCCGTGCGCGAGCAGCAGGTGGTGCCCGGCGACGTTGCCGATGCGCCGGTCGCGCTTGCCCGGCGCGTGAATCCCCGACGTGTAGCCGGCGTCGACCACGGTCTTCGGCTCGTTGAGCGTGAGCCAGGTCGGGACCTTGTCGCCGAACGAGTAGAACATCGTCGACGCGTAGTCGGCGAACCACTTCGCGCAGTCGCGCTGCTCCCAGCCGCCCTGCTCCTGCAGCGCCTGCGGGGTGTCCCAGTGGAACAGCGTGGCGACCGGCGCGATCCCGCGGGCGACCAGCCCGTCGACGAGCTTGTGGTAGAAGTCGAGGCCCTTGGCGTTGACCGTGCCGCGCCCGGTGGGCAGCACCCGCGACCAGGAGATCGAGAACCGGTAGGTCTTCAGGCCGAGGTCCTTCATGATGTCGAGGTCCTCGTAGAAGCGGTGGTAGTGGTCGGCCGCCACGTCGCCGGTGTCGCCGCCCTTCGTGCGGCCCTTCTGGTGGCTGAAGACGTCCCACACCGACGGCCCGCGGCCGTCCTCGTTGACCGCGCCCTCGATCTGGTACGCCGACGTCGCGGCGCCCCACCCGAACCCCTTCGGGAACGCCCGCGCGGGCGGGCTCGCCGGGCCTCCCGCCTTGGCGTCGGCGGGGCTCGCGTTCCACTGCGGCGGGGCGTCGTCGGCACCGCAGCCGGTGCTGACCGCACCGGCGGCGGCCAAGGTGAGCAGATGACGCCGTCGCATGCGGGAAACCGTAGCGTGGGGGCGCCACTGCCGACGAAAACGGCCGCCCCCGGCGAGGGAGCGACCGTCCGTGACGCGGGGTGATCAGTCGGCCAGCGTGACGATGCCCTGCGCCCAGCGGAAGTACTTGTTGGTGCCCAGGTCGCGCACGGTCTTGATGCCGAACGCGGCGGCGAGCTTCTCGGCGTCGCCCTCGGACACGCCGGCGATCGCGGTGACGGGGGCGTCGGCGAGCTCCTGCGCGCTCTTGCCTTCCCACTCCTTCATGAGCTTCTTTTCCAGACCAAGCATGGTGATGCTCCTTCTCTCGGTGGAAACCCGCGCCAGGCTACGTCGCTCTCCTCCTGCCTGCAAAGCGGGGGCTGTGCAGTTCTGCTTGCCACACGGACGAGTCGCTGGGGATGATCGGTGGATGACCGGCCAATGGGGGCTGACGGTGCCACTTGCTGGCGTGCCGCTGCCCGATCACGCAGCGTTGCTCTCCCAGCTTCCCTCGTTCGGCTACACCGACGTGTGGACCTCCGAGGTCGCCGGTACCGACGCCTTCACGCCTCTGGCACTGGCTTCTGTCTGGTCTCCGACGCTACGCCTCGGCTCGGCGATCGTCCCCGTTTTCACCCGCGGGCCGGGCCTGCTCGCCATGCAGGCGGCCACCCTCGCGGAGGCCGCGCCGGGACGGTTCGCGTTCGGCATCGGCGCCTCGTCGCCGGTCGTCGTCGGCGACTGGAACGCGGTGCCGTTCGACCGGCCCTTCGAGCGCAGCCGCGACGTGCTGCGCTTCCTGCGGCAGGCCCTCGCGGGTGAGCTGGTCGACGGCACGTTCGACACGTTCACCGTCCGGCGCTTCCGGCTGGAGCGGCCGCCGGCGGTACCGCCGAGACTCCTGCTGGCCGGCCTGCGGCCCCGGATGCTCCGGCTCGCCGCCGCCGAGGCCGACGGCGCCATCCTGAACTGGCTGTCGGCGGGCGACGTCGCCACCGCCCGGGCCGAGCTCACCGGCGCGCCCGAGGGCTTCGAGGTCGCGGCCCGGATCTTCGTCTGCCCGACCGCCGACCCGGCGGAGGCGCGCGAGACCGGCCGCCGGCTCATCGCCGCGTACCTCACCGTGCCCGCCTACGCCGCCTTCCACCGCTGGCTGGGGCGCGGCGAGGTGCTCAAGCCCATGTGGGACGCGTGGGCGGCCGGCGACCGCAAGGGCGCGGTCCGGGCCATCCCGGACGAGGTCGTCGACGACCTGATCGTGCACGGCGCACCGGACGCGTGCCGCGAGCACGTGCGCCGCTACGCCGAGGCGGGGGTGACCACCCCGGTGATCGCCCTGCTGCCGACCCGGGAGCTGGCCGCGGGCGGCGCACCGGCGCTGCTCGACACGCTGCGCGCGCTGGGAGGCCGGTCGTGAACGTCGAGGGAGCGGTCGTCGTCGTCACCGGCGCCGCCGGCGGCATCGGTGCGGGGCTGGCCCGGCGGTTCGCCGCCGAGGGGGCCGCCGCCCTGGTCCTGGCCGACCTCGACGGCGACGCCGCGGCGGCGTTGGCCGCCACGCTGGCACCTTCGGCCGGGGGCGAGGCCCTCGGCGTCGCCTGCGACGTCACCAGCGAGGAGCAGATCGCCGAGCTGGTCGGCGAGACGCTGGAGCGGTACGACCGCATCGACCTGTTCTGCGCCAACGCCGGCATCACCACCGGCGCCGGCCTGGAGGCGCCGGCCGAGGTGTGGGAGCGGGCCTGGGCGATCAACGTGCAGGCGCACATCCACTCGGCGCGGGCCGTCCTGCCGTCGATGCTGGAGCGCGGCGCCGGTTACCTGCTGCATACGTGCTCGGCCGCCGGCCTGCTGACCGCGGTCGGCGACGCGCCCTACGCGGTCACCAAGCACGCGGCGGTCGCGTTCGCCGAGTGGCTGGCGATCACCTACGGCGACCGGGGCATCAGGGTCAGCGCGCTGTGCCCGCAGGGCGTCGACACCCCGATGCTCCGCGACGGGCTGGCCGCCGGGCACATCGGCGCCAAGGTGACCGCGGCCGGCGGGGCGGTGCTCACCCCGGAGCAGATCGCCGACGCCGTGGTCGAGGGGCTGGCCGCCGAGCGGTTCCTCATCCTGCCGCACCCCGAGGTCGCGAAGTACTACCTGAACCGCGCCACCGACACCGAACGCTGGCTGGCGGGCATGCGCGGCCTGGCCGCCTCGCTCGACTCATGAGGGCGCCCGACACGCTCCAGCCCGCGCTCGACGTCGTCGTGCCCTACGCCCGCGCCCGGGAGGGCCGGACCGTCGTCGGCATCTGCGGCCCGCCCGCGGCCGGCAAGTCCACCCTCTCGACCGCGCTCTCCGACGCGCTGAACGTCCACGATGGACTGTCCAGCGTGGCCGTGCCGATGGACGGCTTCCACCTGTCCAATGTGGAGCTCGCCCGGCTCGGCCTGACCGACCGCAAGGGCGCGCCGGAGACGTTCGACGCGGCCGGGTTCGTGCACCTGCTGCGCCGCCTGCACGCGGCCGACGAACTGGTCTACGCGCCGAGCTACAGCCGGACGCTGCACGAGTCGATCGGCGGCGTGATCCCGGTGCCGCCGTCCGTGCGGGTCATCGTGGTCGAGGGCAACTACCTGCTCCTGGACTCCGGCCCGTGGGCGCAGGTCCGCGGTCTGCTCGATCTGGTGCTGTACCTCGACGCGCCCGACCAGGTGCGCCAGGACTCGCTCGTGCGCCGCCAGCTGGCCCGCGGCCTGGACCTGGAGCACGCGCACGACTGGGTGTTCCGCAGCGACGAGCGCAACGCGGCGGTGATCGCCGGCACCCGCGACCGCGCCGACCTCATCCTGACCCGGGACTAGTCGCCGCCTGATACCGGGCGGCCAGCGCGCGCAGGTGCTCGATCAGGGCCGGCGGCTCGAGCACGGTGTACGGCAGGTCGAAGCCGTTGAGGTACGCCGTCAGGTCGCGCAGCGAGTCGCTGCGCGTGACCAGCTCGCAGGTGTGCTCGTCGAGCGGGATCACCTCGCCCGACGTCGGCGTGCTGCGCTCGGCGACCGCCGCCGCCGGTGCCGCGAACCGGATCCGGACCCGGTAGGTCCACGGCACCGAGCGCACCCCGCGCAGCACGTGCGCCGCCGCGTCGCCGCCCGGCGGCTCGCGCGGCACGAACCGCGGGCCGGTCGGCAGGATCGGGCGCAGCCGGTCGGCGCGGAACGTCCGCCAGTCGCGCCGGTCGGTGTCCCAGGCCAGCAGGTACCAGCGCCGGCCGGTGTAGACCAGCGTGTGCGGCTCGACGTCGCGCGCGCTGGCGGTACCGTCGAAGCCCTCGTATTCGAAGCGCAGGCGCTCGTGATTGTGGGCGGCGCCCGCCACCGTGGTCAGGACGGTCGCGTCGACGGCCGGCCCGCCGCCCGCGGCCGAGACCGTGGCGCTCCTGAGGGCGTCGACCCGCGGGCGGAGCCGCTTCGGGAGCGTGCACTCCAGCCTGGTGAGGGCCCGCAGCGACGCGTCCTCGATCCCGCTCACCGACCCGGCCGCGGCCGCCCGCAGCCCGACCGCGACCGCGACGGCCTCCTCGTCGTCGAGCACGAGCGGTGGCAGCGCGGCGCCGGCCCCGAGCCGGTAGCCGCCGGTCGGCCCGGTCGCCGAGTCGACCTGGTACCCGAGCTGCCGCAGGCGGTCGACGTCGTTGCGCACGGTCCGCGTGGTGACCTCGAGCCGCTGGGCGAGCTCGGCGCCGCTCCACTCGCGCCGCTGCTGGAGCAGGGAGAGCAGCCGCAGGAGCCGTACCGAGGTTTCGAGCACGGTTCCATGTTGGTTGAGGAACCTAATGTTCCGCAACCGCTTCTAGGCTCGTCGTATGAACCTTCGAGGCATGGCGAACGCGAGCTACTGGGCGGCCGACTGGGCCGCGGCACGGGAGTGGTACACGGAGCTGGTCGGCTACCCGCCGTACTTCGAGCGCCCCGGGTACGCCGAGTGGCGCCTCGGCGACGACCAGGACGAGCTGGGCCTGATCGACGCCCGCTACCGCCCCGCGGGCGTGACCCCGGGCGCGGGCGTGGTCCTGCACTGGCACACGGACGACGTGGCCGCGATGTACGAGCGGCTGCTGGCGCTGGGCGCGACCGCCCTGGAGGGCCCGCAGGACCGCGGCGCGGGCTTCGTGACGGCCTCGGTCGTGGACCCGTTCGGCAACGTGTTCGGCATCATCTACAGCCCCCACTACGCGGCGATCAAGGGCGAGGCGTCATGACGGTCCCCGTCACGTCGGTCCTCTTCACGTCGGTCGCCGAGTGGGACGAGTGGCTCGCGGCGCACGCCGCTTCGGCCGCTGAGGCGTGGCTGCGCATCCCGAAGAAGGGCTCGTCGGGCGCGGGCATATCGGCTGCCGAGGCGGGCGACGTGGCACTGTGCCACGGGTGGATCGACAGCCACCGTCGGCGGCTGGACGATAGCTACTTCCTCCAGCGCTACTCGCCGCGCCGCCCCGGCAGCCCGTGGTCCCGGGTGAACGTCCTGCGGGCCTCGGCCCTGGAGGCGGCCGGCCGCATGCGCCCGGGCGGTCGTGCGGAGATGGCCGCGGCCCGGGCGGACGGCCGGTGGTCGTCGGCGTACGAGCCCCAGCGCACGGCCTCGACCCCTCCCGACCTGGTGGAGGCGCTGGCGGCGAACTCGGCGGCCGGGGCGTCGTATGCGTCGCTGACCCGCAGCGAGCAGTACGCGCTGTTCCTGCCGCTGCTGAAGGCCCGCACCCCGGCGTCCCGCTCGCGAGCCCTGACCCGCGCACTGTCCGCTTTGCCCCCAGCACCCCATCACGCCTGATGCATCGTTCTGGATGCATCACGCCTGATGTATCCGTTCTGATGCATCCGTCCTGATGCATCG